>NZ_JBWXUT010000026.1:0-250 GCF_059901545.1 Fructilactobacillus sp. X1R3C1 | reverse complement strand
GGGTTATGCACGGCCATTTCGCCAAGGGCGCGCATGATCACCAGGATGGCCAAGCCACCGATGATGTAGGACAGCATGATGGCAGGGCCGGCCATTTCGATGGCTTTGGCCGAACCGAGGAAAAGACCGACGCCGATACAGGCGCCCAGCGCCATCAGGCGGATGTGCCGTTCGCCCAGTTCACGCTTGAGCGGGCCGCCTTCATTGGCCTGGCCATGGGCAGAGTGGTTGCCGACTGGCATAGCAATAC
>NZ_JBWXUT010000025.1:0-256 GCF_059901545.1 Fructilactobacillus sp. X1R3C1 | reverse complement strand
ATATTATATAATATAAATTATTAAAATAAATAATAAAAAAAAATAATAAGAAAAAATAATAAAAAAAATAATAAGTATTCTTTATAAAGTTATAAAATTATTTTAATTAAAAAAAAAAAAAAAAAAAAATTTTTTATAATTTTTAAAAATTTATATTTTTTTAATAATTTAAAATAATTTATTAATGATATATGTATAAAAAATATAATTTTAAAATTAAATAATAAAGTATAAATAAAAATTAATAATATATAAT
>NZ_JBWXUT010000024.1:0-260 GCF_059901545.1 Fructilactobacillus sp. X1R3C1 | reverse complement strand
ATTATATTTCGATTAATTAAAAAACATTTAAAGCTTTTTATTTATTTGACAATATACCTATTTCTTATACTTTTAATTTTAAGTTATATAAAAATAAAAATAAAATAAATAAAAATAATTATATAAAAAATAATAATAAATATAAAAAATATATATTTAATTAAAAATTTAACATTTATAATTAATATAAAAATTATTATATTAATAAAATTATAAAAATAATTATAAAATATAATGATCAAAATAAATAAAAAAATAAT
>NZ_JBWXUT010000023.1:0-261 GCF_059901545.1 Fructilactobacillus sp. X1R3C1 | reverse complement strand
AAGCAACACACGGATAGCTGCACAGGCAGCGGGAGTGTTGCAGATGAAGCGCAGGAAGAGGATCTACTACACCGACACCCAGAAGGCACTGATGTGGGATCGCTGGCAGCAGGGCGAGTCGCTGCACCAGATCGCATCCTTGTTCGATCGGCACCATAGTTCGGTGCGGAACATCCTGGCCGAGCATGGCGGGATTCGTCCGCCGGTGCGGCGACGATCTCCGAGGGTGCTGAGCTTGGCCGAGCGTGAGGAGATCTCCCG
>NZ_JBWXUT010000022.1:0-274 GCF_059901545.1 Fructilactobacillus sp. X1R3C1 | reverse complement strand
GCATAGATAAGATGTATGATCTTTACATAAATCATGGTCCTTATAAGCGGTGGGATGCTCCCAAACGAAACATGAAAATGGATCTCCTTTTACTGCATTTACTGTAGACTTGTGGAAGTAAGGGAATAAAGGGATAAAAACTCATTACATTATGATACAAAACCAATTAACAACTTGACAATTTAAATGTGTTTCTAAGAAAAGACCATCTGTTCCCTCATACAGCAGGAGTTGTATGGGGGCTTGTATTTTATCAAGATGATGACTATACAGC
>NZ_JBWXUT010000021.1:0-274 GCF_059901545.1 Fructilactobacillus sp. X1R3C1 | reverse complement strand
AAAGACGGCTTGTCACTACAGGTGCGCCAAGCTGAGTATTAGAAAGTCCCGTCCGTTCCGCTACTTGTTCCTTAGAATAGATAGGTAAGCGTCGTCAAAAATGAAGGCCTTTGAAAATATGAATCATATAGATCGTCAGTTCAGTTAGCGTCAAACGTCGATAGAACATCACTGTAATAGATGTGAATTACTTTTTTACTTTAAATATATGTTCTCTTCTGCTCATGAGGCAGAGCGGTTTTTTTCATTATTCCTCACTCCCTCTCTCCCACAC
>NZ_JBWXUT010000020.1:0-374 GCF_059901545.1 Fructilactobacillus sp. X1R3C1 | reverse complement strand
GATCACCTCCTTTCTAAGGAAAAATTCGGAAACCTTACATTATTGAAGTCTTGTTTAGTTTTGAGAGTTTTACTCTCGTTAAAATAAATGTTCGCGCTTTTGGGTCTATAGCTCAGCTGGTTTAGAGCGCACGCCTGATAAGCGTGAGGTCGGTGGTTCGAGTCCACTTAGACCCATCGTTACTGGTAAGTGACAATCGAATATTTTGGGGAATTAGCTCAGCTGGGAGAGCACCTGCTTTGCAAGCAGGAGGTCAACGGTTCGATCCCGTTATTCTCCATTGACACGAAAGTGTCAACTTTGTTCTTTGAAAACTAGATAATATTATTTTCTGTATTAATTATATTTTAATTATAATTTTAACCGAGAAATAA